>DUSF01000034.1 GCA_012842745.1 Bacillus sp. (in: firmicutes)
ACAAAACGAACACAGCCAAATGTTTTGGCTAATAGGACTGCCTGTTCCTTGTTTGGCAACAAACGAAATTTAAAAGCTTTATTTTGCTTGGTCATATCAACTCACCTCACTTTTGACCTTGATTTTCAATATATTTTTTGATGGTATCTATTGGAGCACCGCCTGTTGTAAGTAAGCAAAAACTCCTTGACCAGAACATCTCTTTCCAAAGTTTTTTTCTGATATGCGGAAAGTCTCTCTTTATCAATCGAGAACTAGCACTCTTATAAGCATTGATGAACTTTGATAATTCAGAGTTGGGATGTGCTTTGAATAGGATGTGGATATGGTCTTTATCGTGATTCCATTCCACTAAAGAAATATTGTATTTGTTTCCAATCTCAGCGAACATTTCTTTTGCAAAATCAGATACCTCGCTGTCAAACACCTGTCTGCGATATTTCACAACCAGTACAAGATGATAGTGCATCAAAAACACTGAGTGATTATTGCTATCTAATTTCATTGATATATCAGCCCTCTTCTTCATCTAAGACTGATTATACAAAGACCTTTGGCTAAAGCCAACCGAAATTCATCTCCCACTCATTGGGCTATCGCCCCCCATATTCCTTGAGGATGGGAGACTTCTTTCGAAAATCCGTTAAAATAACTGCTTTTGGACGTGGTTTACCCATTTGTTCTGAAAATGCAGCTGCTTTTTCATAAATTTCACCGCTAGATTGAACTTCCGGTTTACCAATAAAACGATAGCCATCAGGAAGCTCCCTGTTAACAACAGCAACAACAACATTAGAACCATCTAAAATATTTTGGTATGTAGCCCCGCCAGTTCCTTCGTTAAAAATTAATGTTTCATCGTCAAAAATCCTTGTTGACATTTTTGGACCGATGTTTTGGTAACCATCTTTACTTACAGTACCAATGAAGCATTGGTAATTGCTAACCATTTCTTTCATCTCAGTAGTAAGAACTGCCATTTTTACAACCCCTTTTCTATTATTCTATTAACGTGATAACACTACCAGTTTATACAGAAGGTTTTTTTATAGTCAATGTACTTTATCACACCTAAAGTGCTTTCCTCGTTCGATAACCCTTTGTTCCCATTCATCAACTTCAGGAGTAAAGTAGGGAAGGCGAATTTTTCGGTATTGCTTTGAAGAATAGAGGACATCACGGTCTTTGATGCCAACTTCATCTTCAATGGCCTGGAGGACAGTTTCACATTCTTCTCTATCCTTCCCATGGACCATTGTGAAAATATTATAGGGCCAATCAGGATATGTTGGGCGTTTATAGCAATGACTAACCGCTTTAAAGGATGCCATCTTGGCTCCAATTTCCTCAACCATATCATTTGGAACAGCCCAAATGCCCATCCCATTTGCCTTGAATCCAGCTTTGCGGTGATGTAGCAAGGCAGCAAATCTTCTCATCTGGCCTAATTCAATAAATTTCTCTGCTGTTTTTAATAATTGTTCAACAGATACACTAGCATTTTGTGCCCATTCTTCAAAAGGATTTGCGATGATTGGTAGATCCTTTTGAAGCTCACGAATCATCAATCTTTCTTTCTCTGAAATCTCCTGGTTTACAGCTTTCATACTATCCTCATTGTAAACAGGCTTTTCCTTATCCTTTGAAACTGCCTTTTCCATATCAAAATAAACACCGATTTTGAACAGCTTTAGTGTCGGTAATAGGCGAATTGATTCTACTCCAGGTGCAAGCTCACCAAGTATTTGCACAGTTTCCTTCAGCCCTAGTTTACTATGTGGTGGAACTGCAATCGTAAACCATAAATTAAACTCATGGTTGCGAGCATAATTATGAGACACACATGGATGCTCATTGATGACTGCCGCAGCTTCATCAATAAATCCCGGCTTGATTTTTGCAGCAACAAGACTGGATTCATAGCCTAACGATTTTGTATCAAAAATAGCGGAGATTTGTCGGATTAATGATCCTTTCATGTTTTGGATCCGCGTTAATACATTTTCTTCATTCGTATTTAACTCTTTGGCAATCACTTTAAAAGGTTGCGCTACAAGCGGAAATTCCTTTTGAAGCTTATTCAATATTTGCTTATCTAGACTATCTAAAGTTTCAATATCCACTAGTGGACCTCCCTTAGTTACAAATTATTTCGAATACCTCAGTTATGCCCCCTGGCAACGGGTTATGGGTTTTAGCCTCGTGAATTTTGGAGTGCGCTCGGCTTCTCACCCAATTCTCATGATCTTCTCGACTTTCCCATTCTGTTAAAAGAATATATTCTAGCCCTGCGGTTGTTTTTGTTTTTAATAATTTAAAAGAAATAAAACCTGGGGCTTGGTCAACTAATTTAGAACGATTGCTAAATTTTTGTTCAAACCCTACCGCATTTTCCTCAGGCACTGCTATCCGAAATGTTGTAATAATCATGAAAGACTCCCTGCATTTTCGAAAAGATTATTTAAGCCAATTTCTTCATCTGTTAAATAACAGCGTGGATCTGATGCCCATAAATCCTCATATACAGCATCTGCCCTTGCCCTAGAGTTCCCTCCACAAACCGAGAGCCACTTACACTTGCTGCAACGGCCCATGATATTTTCTTCAGGATAACTTAAATCCTCAAATAGCTTCGAGTTTTTAAGGATATCCGCTAATTTTTGTTCTTTTACATTACCAAATGTATATGTTGCTAAAAACATGCTCGGATGAACATTTCCCTTATGGTCAATACTAACAAGTTTCGGTCCGCCATCACCTTGTTTGACAATGCGCCCAGCATCTTTTGCAAATAAAAGCTTATATGCTTCTTTAGCCCATTCCGGACTATCTTTTTCCAATTTCATGTACATATATGGAGCATCACAATAATTGCCAGCTGTTAAAATTTGGAAAGCAGGATGTGTGACCGCTATTTCTTTTGCTTTTTCGTAAATATGGTCAACTGCTTTTCGAGTTTCTTCAAGGCTAATGTCGTCATCTGTTAAATTTTTCCCTCTACCGGAATAAATTAAATGGAATATATTAAGGCGGTCGACATCTTCTTCTATTGCCAAATCGATGATTGCAGGTAAATCTTTAATTGTATGCTTTGTCATCGCATATCTTAATCCAACTGACATACCTTCCGCTTTTAAATTTCGGACACCGTTTAATGCAGTTTCATAGGCGTTTGAACCACCCCGAAAAAAGTTGTTTGTCTCGCCAATACCATCTAGGCTGATACCAATATACTTAAACCCTGCTTCAACAACCTGTTTTGCCTTTTCCTTCGTGAATAGCGTACCATTTGAACTCATGACAGGCCGAATGCCTTTTGAAAGCGCATATTTCCCTAGTTCAATATTGTCGCCACGTAAAAGCGGCTCCCCACCTGAAAAAACTAAGACAGGAACTCCCATTTCAGCCAAATGGTCAATTAATGCTTTTCCTTGTTCATGTGTCAGCTCACCTGGAAGCGGCTCTTTAACCGCTCCGTAATAGCAATGTTTACATGCTAAATTACAGTATGCAGTCGTATTCCATTCAACTAAAGGAATTAAATCCGGCTTTCCATCTGGATGTGGCTTGCGTGCTCGTTTATTTTCATCAGATTCATAACGAAGCTTTCTGGGACGATTATCGATTCCTGAGACTAATTTCGTAACATCAATCATAATAAATACATCCTATAGCTAAAGAAATTTCCAGACGGTTGGATGCCAACATCCTCTAGTTTAGTTCGTACATACACACCATCTGGATTACCTTCATATAAAGGTTTTATATCTAGTACAGAAATCGTCCCTTCTTCCATACTGTCAACAAAACATTTCATCCCATCATGTGTGATTTGCGGATGCATCGGTTTGTCCCCTACTTCAACTCGTTTGACTATTTTGTAGGTTTGTAAATCAATGATTGTAACATGTGTTGCTTTATAAGCATCAAGAATTGCATAGCGATTATCTTTTGTAGCATCAACAAATCCTTGCGGGGTGCCGATATCAACTTGGGCAATTAAAGCATCCTCCATTAGTCCTGTTGAAGTACGGTTCGCCAAAACCTTCTTTATATCAATAAAAGAAACGACATTTTCTTTGCGAGAAGGAACAACACATACAATTGCCTCATCAGAAATAACGAATTTCCCACCATGAGGATTATCGCCAGTTGGTACATGACCAATTACTTCATTGTTTAATGTATCTAAGAACGTTACATATTTTTCATCAGCATGGTTTACTTGAAGAATTTGTAGCTCTTTACAAAAAACTAAATCATGTGGATGGGCTCCAACTTGTATTTCTTGTTTAACATTAAATGGTGGTTGTCCATTAATTCGGATTACTTTGTTTGCATCTGTTAGGGCTACCCATAAATCATTTTTTGAATCAACAACAACGCCGCCACAACGACCAATTGGAATTGTTTTAATTAATTTTAACTCTGGCGTTTCTCCAAAGTTTGTATCGAATATTGAAATACCTGGAAAGCCTTCACCCGGAATTTGACCGTAGCTACCGACAAATAAATAACGGCCGTCACGACTCAAATTCACACCTACACTTCCTTTTGGCATATTTTTTTCAACGTAAACGGTTTCAAGGGTTTTCGTATCAATCACTTCAATTGTTGAATGAACAATGAAGGATAAATACGCCCATTTTCCATTGGGATGAAATGTTGCTTTATGAGGATATTCACCGTGTCCTATATGTTTTACGAGTTGCTCTGTTTCAACGTCAACAACCGCAAAACCTATATCACCGGCACATTTTACAAACATTAGCGGATTTTCAAATTTTTGTTTTGATAATACCTCAGCTTCCATCTATTTCCCTCCAATAACTTTACTAGCAAATGCTAGTACTGTATGCAATTCTATGAATCTGTTTATTCTTATCTTTCATTAAGGCAGAATAGCCTAAGACGATTATTGTGCTTTCACGGATATTACCACTTCTTCAAACCACTGGATTTTATTTCTGAGGTTGACAACCTCGCCTACCAACACAATGGCTGGATTTTTGATGCCATATTGATTGACCTTTGTTGCTATATTTTCGAGTGTTCCAATATATGTTTCTTGGTGTTCGGTCGTACCCCAGCGGATAATTGCTACAGGTGTTTTAGGATCCTTCCCGTACTTTATTAAGTTGTTCGTTATTAGTGAAATATTGCTCATTCCCATATAAAAGGCAATCGTATCAATACCAGTTGCAAGTGCCTTCCATTTTTTTGCGTCTTCTAGTTTTTCATCACTTAAGTGTCCTGTAACCATAGCAAAGGACGTACAGAAGTCTCTATGTGTAACTGGTATACCAGCATAGGCTGAAGCAGCAATACCAGCTGTAATGCCTGGAACGATTTCAAATGGGATATTTCGTAATACCAATGCTTCCGCTTCTTCCCCAGCACGTCCAAATACACAAGGGTCTCCTCCCTTTAAACGCGTAACATTCTTTCCCTCTAATGCTTTCTCAACTAAAAGTTCGTTAATAGCTTCTTGGCGAATGACATGATGATGTGGAAACTTGCCACAAAAAATAAATTCAGTCGTTTTCGGTGCATTATCTAATAGTGTTGAATTGACTAGTCGATCATAAATAATCACATCTGCTTGTTGAATACACTCTAAGCCGCGAACTGTAATTAGCTTTGGGTCTCCAGGTCCAGCACCAACAAGATAAACTTTACCTTTGTTCATAATTGCAGCCCCCTACGTTCTAATTGAACTTCTTCAATGCGTTCTTTGATGATTTCATACAATAATGAATGGGAACCTATATGATTAGCAGTTAAAAAAGTATGGCTTGGATACTTCATCGTTAATTCATTAATGTATTCTGCAATTTTTCTTATTAATAAACCTTGAAACAATATATACGGAAGGATAACAAATTTTGTTGCTCCCTCAGCAATGCACTCGTCAATAACATCTTGCAATTTCGGAAAAGTCATACTCAAAAATGAGGCTTTTACAATCCCCGCCTCACAATAACTTCTAAACTGTTTTGAAATAATGCGAAGATCGTTATTTGCCGATTCAAACCTTGAACCTTTGGCCACAAGAATAACGGCTGTATTTTGATCAATTATACATTTTGTTTCTTGTAATCTAGTTAACAATATTTCGTGCATCTTATCATGGAGTCCAATAGGTTTGCCATAACAGAATTCAATTTGCGGAAACTTGATTTTAGCTGTTTCTATTTCTTTTGGAATATCTTCCTTTGCATGTCCTGCATCTGATAGTAATAGTGGCATTGCAATAATTTTAGTACAACCCTTTTGGGCACAATTATCAATGCCTTCTTGTATCAATGGCTGTGCAAACTCTATATAGCACAGCTCAATATTTTTTGAGTTTAATTTACTCTTTAATGCAGCTATAAAATATTTGATTTCATTATTACATGCAGCTTTTTTACTTCCATGTGCAATGAACAAGATCGCTTCCATTACAATTGCCCTCATTTTTTATTCGAAAGGAGCGAGTTCGATTCGCCCCTTCCCTACAAAAACAACTTTACAAAATTATAGTGAATTATTTAAAGCACTTTCTTAAATTCCTGGCTCGTGGTCACGTAAACCGTAGCTATAAATACCAGTTGGTGTAACAGTGCCTTCAATTTTCTTCACTAATGTTCCATCAGGTGTATAAACCAGTACAGCATTACCTTCCCAAAGTGATACGTAAACGAATTTACCGTCTTGAGTATACTCTGGGTGTACAGAACGAGTGATTTTCGGATCGAGTCCTGCGTCTTTAGCGTTGTCGAGTTCTTTTACAACTTCTAGAGTTTCTTTGTCGATAATATACGTCTTATGCCAATTTGGTTCGAAAGCGATGTCTACCCATACATATGGTTGTGCTTCACCTTTTCCAGGTACACCGTTATATGCACGGATGAATAATGAACCACCATTTTCGCCTTTAGCACCTAATGGAACTTGCTTAACGACTTCGAAACCTTTAGCCGTTTGCTTCCAGAATGTTACTAAGTTCTCACCGATTGCTGGTGTAGAATATAAAATACCATGTGTCTTCGTATGAACTACTGCACCTGGACCTGGATGCGGCTTAACTCCAGCAGGCATTTGTGATATTAATTTTCCTTCCTTAACGTCAACAACTGCCATTAAACCATCGTCTGGCTTAGAAGGATCTAGTAAGCTTGGCTTCGTATTGTCACCTTGAGATGCGATCATGAAGTAACGACCTTCATCATCGAAGAAAGCATCATGCAGAATACGCCCAACATTACCAACATCATGAACGATAGGGAAACCGTTTTTAGCACCTTCTGGAGACATATCTAGAACCCATACATGTCCACCTTCTTTAAGTGCTACTACGAACATATCTTTGCCATCGATTACAGTGTCAAGAATAGCTGCTGCACGGCTTTGGCTTCCGTCAACACCAACCATTATCCCATCTGGGTTAATAGCATATGTTGGAATAATCTTTAATGGTTCTAAGTTTTTGTTAACGATTGCAACTGTACCTGGTAGATAGTTAGTTACTGCAATATACTCACCATCACGAGTTACCGCAATACCGCGAGAATCAAGACCTAGACGTACTTTACGAACTGTTTTGAATGAATACATATCAACTTTAAATAACCAGCCATCACGGCCAATTCCGTACATGTAGCGACCTTCTGGAGTTTCACCAGCACCAAACTGAATCGTATGTGTACGGTATGATCCATCAATATGTCCTAATAATTCATGGTTTTTGCCATCCATTACGGCATACTTACGAGTTTCACGTTCCATCGCAACCATTAGGTCACCGATTTCAATTTTGCTTGGATCCCAAGCAGTTGGTTTGTCAGGTAATGTACTTTCATCATTAATAACTTCTAAAGTTGCTTTTGCGTCTTCTAGATCCCAAGTTTGTGCTTCAAGAGCAACTGGAGTCTTTAAGTAAGCAATTAATTCTTGAATTGTAGCATCATCTGATTTGTCCTTTGATACTGTATCAAAGGCAGGCATAGGAGTACCAGCGCGACCATTCTTAACAACATCAAATACTTGCTCATCACTCATTCCTTCAAATAAACGTTCAGGTAAAAGGTTTGGACCAAGTGCGCCTAAACGTGTTTGCCCGTGACAGCCACCGCAGCTATCAACATACAGCTTTTCTATTGCTGAAGTCGATGCTACTGTTGCCCCTTTAGTTTCTGCAGTAGGTACTGGTGGATCAGGTGTATCACTTTTTTGAGTTGCAGATTGTTGCGAACATGCACCTAAAATTAAAAATACTGAACCAATTAAAATCATTAAAATCCATTTAGCCGACTTAAACACAAAATTTTCCCCCTCAATTTTAGTGTTCTTCTTAGGCGCCGAATCAAAGATGATAGATATGCAATATATTGCTTACGTACCCCTTATACCTCCTTTCAAAATCAGAAAAAAAACTATATCCACGGTAAATGTTGTAAAAACCTTTACCTTAAAATCCAATTTACCAGATAAGTCTGATAATAATCGTGAAAAGCATCACAATATTTCAATATTCAAAAAGTTGTCAATTCCATACTTACAATAATAATTACGTTAAATACAGTGCATTTGATAAATTAAGAGTAATCGGCTTTAAGAATTAAAGAAGGATTCAATCAATCACTTTTCAATGAAGTGCTTCAGATTTTTCAAACTCATGTTAAGTAAGACACCTGTTGAACGAGTCTATTTAGCTTCGGGTTCCACGGACCTACGGAAGTCGATTGATTGATTAGTAGCGATTGTTCAAATGAGTTTTCAATTAGATTCCTTCTCTTCCAATCTATTTGTGTTTTGTAATCGCAAGCGAGATAAGTTGAAAATTCTTCATTGGGACCATAATGGCTTTTGGTTGTACTATCGGAGACTTGAAAAAGGAGTTTTTCAGTGGCCTGATGAACAAACATCCAATCCTCAATGCATCAGTCCCCACCAATTCAACTGGTTACTTGATGGGCTATCACTCGAACAATAGCAAGCCTATCCAAATTAATTCTTGATTAGAAAGGATGATTTTAATGAATACAGAACAGCAGCTAACATCAAACCTCTCCATTAAAGAGAATGCTGTGTCTTTTCTACAACTCGCATCATCTGGGAAAGTTCGTAAAGCATACAAGCGTTATATAAGTCCTAACTTTCGCCACCATAACCCGTATTTCCGTGGTGATGCGGAATCCCTAATGCTTGCAATGGAAGAAAATGCAGCTAAAACCCCTGATAAGATACTTGATGTTACACGAGCTATTCAAGAGGGAGGGTAAAAGACCTTTAACAACATTAAAGCCGATCTCTCTATTGGAGGTCGGCTTTATATGTAAGTTACTGCCCTTGCATTAATTGTGATTTAAGCTGTTGAATCACTTGATCTGAAGCAGGCGCAGCTGGCTGATAATAGCCCTTTTGCAGTGCATAACTATATAGAGTTCTTTGACGAGATTCATCCTGATTTCTCATTTGGATTAATGTTTGTCGTAATTCGGAATTATTGGCTTCACTAATCATATGGGCATATCCTGTTAAGCTCGCATTTAGACCTGCTAAATAATCGCTCACCATTTCCTTATCCTGAAACATTTTGAGCCCTCCTATCCTAAAAATGTCATTAATTGTTGTTGTGATTGTTTTGCTGCTTGGGCGTCCCTTTGAAAAATTGCTTTTAATTCGGGCTCCGCACAATTTTGCGCATACGTTTCTAATTTTTTCGCAACCAAACCATGGCCACCAATAAGATGACGCAAATGCTCTACTTCTAGTTCTGTTAAATTGTTCATAGCACACCTCCTTAAAAAATTCGATTTTATTTTGCCCCATTTTTAAAAAAATATTTAATGTTTTCATTGCAAGTAAAAAATCATAAGTTACCGTAAAATTTCCAGTTCCTATTTAGGTTCGGACTCGATTTCTATTGTTTTCGCTGATTCAGTCCGAAGTAAGCTAATTTAATCTTACCTTGTTTTTTCTCCAATAAAAAAATGCTTATAAATGTTGATATATCAGCATTTATAAGCATTTTAACTTTTGTCATTTGACTTTAACCGTATCAGCAAGTAGCGAAGCGTAGGCCGCGGCTCCCTCTGGTTTCAGATGGACACCGTCCTTGGTAAACCAATCTCCTTTATTCGCACTAAAGGAAAACCAGTCAACCAACGTGACGTTGGCACGCTCTTCGGCAGCTTGTGCCAGCATTTCGTTCACAGTATCTTGCCATCTTCGCGGCACGCGAGTGTTGGCTAACACGATTTGTCGTTCCTCCCCTAAGCTATCCAGCAGACTGTTCAATGTTTTGGACGAGAACAGTCCATTTGTTCCAAGTTCAATGATAACCACCTTTCCCAGTTTCCGATCTGATTCAAGTTGTTTTGTATCTTCAAGCGCCTCGGACATTTGCCGACCCACTTTACCGTCAATAACGATGCCGGGCAGAAACTCTTTCAGTTTGGGCGACACATCGAGTAAAACCGAGTCGCCTATAGCCGTAATCCCTTCGTATGAATCAACTGCTAATTCTTTATCGACAGACGATGATTCCGAGACAGGCTCCGTCATTTTGTCTGATGCTTCCAGATTTATCGAGGCATTCACTTCGATCTCTTTTTGTTGCTTGACGATGGTCTCATTTAGTTTTTTTGCTTCTTCTTTCGTTTCGTAATCAACCTCTAGATTATCGTTAGCTTCTTGTGTACATGACATACAAATAAAGATAATCAAACCGACCGTGAGTAATATAGAAACTCTTTTGTAAAAGATGAACGATTGAGATTTCATACTGTGCCGAAACTGTCTCTTCCGAGGTTTCCACCTTCCACTTCGAATAGGCTCTTCCACGAATCTATAGGACAACGCTGCCAGTATGATACTTGCCGCCAGTTGGAAAAATTGAAGAGCAAGACTCGGATGCTCGTACGAAATGGCGGGAGATGTCAGGATAATCACCGGATAATGCCAAAGATAAATACCGTAAGAACGAACGCCAAGCCAACGCAGCGGTTTCCAGCCCAATGCTTGACCCAGTTGGCTTACTGGATGAGCAAGTACCGCCACCGTCACGGCCGTGGCGACGGACAAAAGCACAAATCCACCTAGGTAAAGAAAGCTGTCGTATTGATCCATTAGCCAGATCATGACCACAATCGTCGCCAGACCGGCTCCCCCAATGCAATCAAGGATCAGGCGCGCTTGTGGGGCAGCCTTTTCGGAGAGCTTACTACTCGGCCAAATCATGGCAAGGGCTGCGCCGATGAGCAAGGCGAATCCCCACGCAGCGAAGCCAGTTGGGAACAATCGAATAGTGTGATCCATGTCATGACGGCTGCAATCACGATGAGCAGCGCGGGCATCAGCCGCCGTACCCGTCTTAACCAGAAGTCTTTCCAATCAATCTGCCCGTTTCTTTTCCATTGAGCAAGCAGGATGTCCGTGATAAGGTATCCGGACAATACGAAAAACACGCCGACACCCAAAAACCCCCCTGGTGCCCAGCCAACATCGAGGTGATAGAAGATGACGGCAAAGACAGCGAGCGCCCTCAGTCCATCTAGTCCAGGCATATAGCGGCTTTTCCCCTTCAAAGGCTTAGGAATACCGTCCGCCTGCCTATCTATAGCAGCATTTGTTGCGAATGGTGGGAATCGTTTGTTTGTCATGCGGTTCGGCGCTGCAATCCGTATACTGCTGTACTGCTTCGTTCCTTTCATGCTATGCATCTGTATTCTACCCTTTCAATCACAATAATGATAAGTTTTAACTAAGCTGACAAGTGACCAATAGAATACATGTACAACAAATCCAATACTTGTGCATCGGACAGATGATGTACACAAGACTTCATTCGGTGCCGTTGGCTCGATCTTCATACGTAATGCCGGTAGTGAATGTTATGACGAGACACCCCTTTCGCTACTTCCTTTGCTTTGGATGTTTTTGAAATCCGAATTAATGAAACGTCCTGACTACTTTAGATACGATGATAGAGTTTACACTTGGCACCAGAATCGGGGTCAAATATTGTTGCACGTGTATGTTTCCGATCGCGTCTACTTTCGGTAAAGCGGTTTTATGCGGAAAGTTACTAGATTCGTTTTCAAAAGTTACACACTAAGTTTGACAGACACCTGTGACTCGATTTCGATTTTTATTTTATATATTCTTTGCTTACTAATGCATCGGCAATCACATTGGTTGGTATGACAAACTCACGCACGCCCATAAACCCTGGTGCGACCTCGTATTTATCAAAGCAGATGACAAGTTTGCCATCATTATTAATATAGAAGGATTGATTTTTATCAATATTGTCGATTTCTTCCCAATAAACCTTATCTGGATCTGTCTTCATCTGTTGTTTCATCTGTTCCTTAATATTTTCACTGATTAAGCTGATATAGCTATCATCTTTAAATAAGCTCGGCAAGGTAATTAAAAGCTGATTTTTCTTGTCTATCGTGTCATAAGTATATTTTGAGAAACCATTAACCGTGCTTACGACATATCTTCCAATGGCAAGAATCTGATCATTGTCGGTTTTGACATCATAACCGCTTTTTACACCTAAATGACCCCCGCCATTTTTCTTTAACTCCTCCATGTCCGCCGTGAAATCGTTGTACAGTTTTTTACTTTCTTCCAGGTATTTGTTGTTCAAGGTGGCTTCTAACGTTTTATTTTCCATGTTCGTAATAGCAGGAATTTTTATATCGGCTTTGGCAGTTTCCTCATCTACTTTAAATTCTGTAAAAGTGAGCACCTTGACGATCGAACCAACCAATGGCACTTCCGATAAGGTATTTGCAAAGGTGGGGCTAGTATTAACCCCTGTTATCAATATAATAGCCGCTGCCCCGACCCCAACGAGAGGCTTCATCATGATCACATGTCTTTTCTTTTTTTGCTTGAGGGCTTTCTTCACGACGAAATCCAATTCATTGGGAATAGGTATATCCTTATATTTTCTTTTCAATTGTTCCAGTTGTTTACTCATTTTACTTGACCTCCTCTAAAATATCATTGCTCATTTGAATTCGAAGTTTGCGAAGTGCTTGATACAATCGTGTTTTTATGGTACTGATGTTTTCATTCATCACTTCCGCAATTTCTTCAATTTTTAAATCCTCAAAATATCTAAGTACAACTACAGTCCGAAAGGCGTAGGGTAATTCCTCCAAAGCCTTCTCCAGATCAACGTCAGGGTAGACATCTTCACTAGTAGGACTGTAAAATTCCAACGTCTTATCATCGACAAGTTGAATCCTCTTTTGTTTTCTCAGGAAATCGAGAGATGTATTCACCACGATCCTATAAAACCAGCTTTTCATCGCCTCTTCGGATTTTAAGGTTGCTAATGATGACAAAGCCTTATGGATAGAATCCTGAACAATATCCAGTGCATTTTCGGCATTCTTTACATAACTAAAAGCCAATCGATACACATTCTCCTTGTTTTCTGTAATAAAACGAATTAGTTTTTTTTCTAACTTGTGATTCATTTAAAAATCCTCCCTTGGTACGCGCGTATCATTCCCTTGCCTTAATACATAATAAGACGTGTGAGCTTCCTAAAAAGTTTGTTTTTTGATTAGGGGTAATACCCAACGCCACTAACAGCACCCGAAAGGTAAAAAAGGGGGATCCCTCCAATGGAACGATAATTTTCTATGCATGAAAAATATGAATGTTAAAAACCCGATGTCCCTATCGTTAGGGGGTATAAATATTCAAAATCACCAAATAGTTGTTCAAACAGCTAGCCTTCTTCCGACTGGGGATCAAACGGATTGGACAAGTGAGTGAAAACATCTTAAATCGACAGTTTAAAGCTAGTAAACCAAACCAATTTTGGGTAACGGGGATCACTCATATTCCGACCCATGAAGGCTGGTTGAATTTGGCAAGTGTAATGGACTTGTATTCTCGTAAAATAGTAGGTTGGGCCATGGACGGAGTACAAAACAATGACAAAGGAATTGGTTATCTCTGCATTAAAGATGGCTTACAAGCGTCAAAAGCCGGGAAAAGGCGTCATTCATCACTCAGACCGTGGTGTTCAATATGCCTCCTCTGAGTATCAGAAACTATTAAAAAAGTATAATACGAGAGACTGCATGAGCCGAAATGAAAACTGTTACGACAATGCTTGTATCGAATCCTTTCACGGTATTCTTAAACGCGAACTCGTTTATCAAACGAAGTATAAAACGAGAGATGATGCGAAGAAATCGCTCTTTGAGTACATCGAGTTCTTCTACAATTCTAAGCGGATCCATTCAACATTGGGTTACCTTACACCAAACGAATTTGAACGGATGTACGGAAATTCTGCAGCTTAATTTTACTTTTTTATAAAGGCCAGCAAGCGAAAGCGCGGTAGAAAAATCGGTATCTATTTTCTTGACATAGTATCATATTTAATAATCGAATTAATTGTCCACACGATTAGCAACTCGCTTTACTCTACTAAAACATAAAAAAAGCCAATACTCTGATTGTAACAAAGCATTGACTTTCTTGGTTTAATCGACCGATATAGTACCGGTGGTCAGGGTCGAACCAACACTCCTTTTGGAAACACGATTTTGAGTCGCATATTACAGGCAATAGGATAACAAAGGTTGTAGGAACAAGGGGTAGATCCAATTTTTTAACTTTTGCTTTTGCTCCTGCTTTTCAAAACACAAAGAAGGTCAAAAGGAAATGAACTTATCAACTACTTTTGACCTGGTATTAAAACTGTATATCACTTATATCGGTGTAATCAATTTCATTAGGTACTTGTTTTGCTTCCATTAACTCTTTTATAACTGAAAGTTTAAGAGTTACTTCTGCTGAATAATAATATTCATTACTACCTTCTTCAATCACTTGAAAGGAAACATTATGAATCATATATTTTGTATGTAAATATTTCTTAAAAAAGTTAATTAGACAAAACAAATCCGCAATGACCAAAAGAAAAGGAAATTTGCATATATTCCAATGATTTGATTGAATGTCTCTTCGACTTTAAATGCAATTTCTTTAAATGTTACATCTTGGATTGTTGATTTTGTATCTAGTTTTTTTCAATTCTATCTAATCCAGCTGTTATATTTTCAGGTTCATTTTGTTACAATCATTGTACGGATTCTTTAATAATCGTTAAGTCTTGTTTCATTTCTTGTTGCCCTTTTTCAAGGTTTTCTGATTTTGAGAGGATAATTTCAATTTTATCGTCCAATGGGAATCACCTCAAATATTATCATAGTACAAACGTATTATCCAAAATAGTTATTTCTTTTTGGATGGCGTATCATTGGATTTAAACGTTCCCTCAGAGGAGCCTGACACTATTGTCCCAGAATGTTCATATATTTTCCCTTGCTTTTTGGATTCTAAATTGGTATCATTTGGAATGAATGCAGTAGGACATAAGAAATTATTGGGAGATGAGAAAATGGACATTTTTACAATGATTAAATTGGATAAAAATGAAGTAGAAAACTTAATGAATATTGAGATTTTGGAATCAACCGAAAAGATTTCCGATGACTATGAAGAAGTATGTATCGAGGGATTTTTAGATAAAGACTCAAACAGCCAAATTTCAGTTGAAGATGCTATGGAGCAATTATTTGAAACTTTAAAAACAAAAGGCATTATTAACGAATCCGTTGAAACGTATTCTTACGAATTACCTGTATGTGGTTTATTGAAAAATGCAAAGCGGAATGAAGAGGCTTTAAACAAGGATTACATCGTTTTATCCTATCACGCATAAATATTAAAAAATCGTTGCCCCATTGGCTTAAGTCTGCTGATGGGGCTTTTTTTGGGTTCACAAGTGCACAGGCACTTGTCGATTTTTATTTGGAAATTGTAACCTTAAATGTTACCGCTTCTTTCAAATTTTTGTCTTTTGAAGAACGTATTGTTTTTTCAACTACTGAATAGTAGGTCTCCCCTGCTTCATATCCCCCTGGCGGTGGACTCACCTTCAATATCCTGCTGGTTACTAGCTCAATGTGATTAAATTCCATTTCACCATACTTATTTACAACATAAATATCGGAATCATTAAAATTGCTATCCAAATCCGTATTAAATTCCACCGTCCATTCCTTTTTAAAACTAACATTGCCTTGGTCGCCGAAAGGCTTATATCCAGTCATATAGATTTTGGGCTAATTGCTACTAATATTCCGTTATCCAATTAAACGAATAAACCTAATTGACAAAACATTTATTTCTAAATTTATCCTGAATTATTCATAAAAACTTATTGACAAGCCACTGAATGCCTATTTACCAAGTAGTTTAGTTTATTTAGTCCTGCACTAAATAAATGCAAAAAAGAATCCATTTCTGTTAAAGTTTAAGTAACCACACAAAAACCTAATAGAAAGGATTCTTTATATGGTTACTTTAACGAAAAAAACGCTTGATTTCAATCGAAAAATTAAATTGTCAAATGATGGAGGCTCTCTTTCCTCAGATACGGGTGAACTTCTTTTCAGAGAGTTTGATGAAAAAATTGGATTTTCAAAGACTTTGGAAAA